>DASXKV010000023.1 GCA_036496605.1 Gemmatimonadaceae bacterium
CGGTTAGAGCGTAGGGGCCACACCCGTTCCCATTCCGAACACGGTCGTTAAGCCCTACAGCGCCGATGGTACTCCGCTCGAGAGAGCGCGGGAGAGTAGGCCACCGCCGGCTTCTCACACACGCGAACGCCCGTGCAGACATGCGCGGGCGTTCGTCGTTCTGCGCCCTGCCGCGGCGCCCGACTCGGCAACGTATGAATCTTGCTCCCAGTTGCTCCGTGCGCTCCACACTCGCCATCGTGGCCGGCATCCTCACCGGCGCGTACCTCATGCGCGAACGACATCGTCGCGCCGCCGCCGAGCGGTTCGCTGCCGCGAATATGGAAGCGCTTCTGAACGCCATCGACGCCAACGATGCACAGACCGGCGCGCACGTCCGCCGTGTCGCTGCGTATGCGCTTGTCGTCGCTCAC
Organism: Gemmatimonadaceae bacterium; assembly: GCA_036496605.1. Classification (NCBI taxonomy): domain Bacteria; kingdom Pseudomonadati; phylum Gemmatimonadota; class Gemmatimonadia; order Gemmatimonadales; family Gemmatimonadaceae; species Gemmatimonadaceae bacterium. The sequence continues at coordinate 414 of DASXKV010000023.1, forward strand.
GCAATGGACCTCGATGAGCATCAGAAGAAAGTCGTCGAGCACGTCGCGCTCTTTCATGACATCGGAAAGATCCATGAGGCGCTCTTCGACATCATTCACGAAGAGACAGATCTCACGCCCGGTGAGTGGCGCGCGATCTTCACCCATCCCGAGCGCGGCGCCGCTGTTCTCGCACCGCTGACTCCGTTCTATCCGGACCTCGCCGAAGGAGTGCTTGCTCACCACGAGCGATGGGATGGCACTGGATACCCCAAAGCCCTCCGTGCAGAGCGCATTCCACTTTCCGCGCGCATCGTTATGCTCGCGGATACCTTCGATGCCGTGACTCACAGCCGGCGCTACCGCGATGGGCGTGGAGCGGCGTCGGCCGCCAACGTCATCGCCTCGGGTCGTGGCACGCAATTCGACCCGGAGCTCGTCGATTTGATGCTCTTGCCGCCCGTGTTCGATCAGATTCTTGCGCAGGAGCGAGCTTTCCACCGGGTGCCGCGCGCCAACCATCACGAACGGCGACGCGGGGAGCGTGAATCCGGCACGCCCGAGGTTACGTTCCGATGGCGGAACGAAGCTCGCGAGCGGCCTGCTCCGGATCTGGCGACCCAAAGATCCCGCTGATCAGGGCGACGCCGCAGGCGCCGGCGCGGACCGCGTCGCCTGCAGTCGCCGATGTGATCCCACCGATGGCGACAGCGGGCACGGATGCCGACCGCACCAAGCGTTCGAATTCGCTAATCCCGAGCGCGATATTTGGCCGTCGCTCGGTCTGCGGGAAGACGGGTCCGACGGCGACATAATCTGCGCCCGCGGCGTGTTGCAGGTCGGCATCGTTCGCCGCCGAGCGACCGACGATGAAGTTCGCTCCCACGATGCGGCGCGTGTCGGCGATCGAAAAATCGTGAACGCCAAGATGGACGCCGGCGGCGCCGACCGCCACCGCTGCGTCGACGCGGCCATGAACGATCACTGGGATATCCAGCGCGCCAATGAGCGCCCGCGCGACGGTGGCGATCGTCTGCGCTCCCTCGTCTGGCAGCCGGAGTTGAATCATCGTCGCCCCGCCGCGTCGCGCCGCTTTCGCGCGCAGCACCAAGCCATCCATGCCGTCGCGCAGATTATCGGTGATGGCGATCAGTCGCAGCGCATCGAAGTCGGGCACAATGAGTATTTGCTAACGCGCGTGGGGCCGGCGGTGCGAGCCATCACCTGGGACGGCATCATGCTTCGAAGCCGTCGTCAGCGAATCCCAGGCTCGGCGTGCGAGGCGGCGCGCCGTTTCGTGGCTCGCGAAATCGGTGCGGAATTCGTGGTGTCCATCTGGCAGTGCCACGAAGTACTTGTATGGCACGTTCGCCGGATAGAGCGCGGCAAGAATACTCGCGCGGCCGGGAGACGCGATTGGACCGGGTGGAAGACCGGGATGCTTGTACGTGTTGTATTGGGACTCAATCTCGAGGTACTTGTAAAGCACGCGATTCTGGTGCTCGCCAAGTGCATACTGAACCGTCGGATCCGCCTGGAGGAGCATGTGGTCGCGCAACCGGTTCATGTACACCGCAGCAATGACGGGTCGTTCCTCGGGCAGGCGCGCCTCTTTCTCGACAATGGAGGCAAGCGTCACCACGTCATTTCGCGAGAGGCCGATGCTGTCGAGACGCGAGGTCCACTCGGGCCGCCAGACTTGCTCGAACCGCCGAATGCCAGTCGCAATCGCTGTGTGCGCAGTCGTTTGCGCTGGGAAAATGTACGTGTCAGGGAACACGTACCCCTCGACCGTTTCGGTCGGCAGATCGAGTTGGTGGAGGAATGCCGTGTCGCGTACGGCCACTTGCAATGATTCAGGCGGGATTGAGAGTCTCGTCGAGAACAGCGCGATGATTTGCGACAGCGAATAGCCTTCCGGAATCGTCACCGCGTGAACGAGTCCTTTGCCGCCGCGAATGGCGTCGAGTGTTGCGGCATAGCCGCTGTTTCGGCGGAGCACGTACGTGCCGGCTTTGATGTCGCGGTCGTCGCGGCGCATAAACGCATAGACGCGGAACAACCGCGGCGAGCCAATCACGCCAGCGTGAGCGAGGGAATCGGCGGCCGCGCCGAACGTGGCACCCACCGGAATCGTGACGCGTACGGGCTTGCCACTGCCGCGACCGCAGCCTGCGGCGATGACCGCAAACAGCACGCTCAATTGCGCGCACCGAGCCATAAAATCCATCGGCGCGCGCAAGGCGTCAGCTTTGTCGCGCGAGAGCCTGTTGCAACAAGATGGTTGCGGCCAGTGCATCGACCTCTCCTTTTCGCTGTCGCGTCGAGCCGCCCATCTCGCGGATTGCTCGCAGCGCCGCCGCCGTACTGAACCGCTCATCAATCAATTCCACCGGCAGACCGCTTCGCCGTTGCAAGTCCTCGGCGAGGCGCCGCACTCGAGTGGCGCGCTCTGTGTCGTCGCCATTCTCGTCGAGCGGCAAGCCGACGACGAAACCGCGCGCTTCGAGCGCAGTCGCTCGGCGAATGAGCTCGGCAATCGGTGCACGCTTACCCGCGCGCCGCAGGATGAAGCCGGCGGGCGAGGCGATCATACCCATTGGGTCGCTGATTGCGAGTCCAATGCGTCGCTCGCCATAATCGACGGCCAGCAGCCTACCACGGTCACGGCCCACGTGATGGAATGTATGGCGCTGTGAGTTGCTACCGATTGGCGAGCTGCGTTGGCGCGATCGTCACGTGCCCTGGACCATCTGCTGAAAGAATTCGCGATTATTGCGCGACCGGGACATCTGCTTCAGCAGAAACTCGATGGCATCGGTCTCGGGCATATCCGAGAGAAAGTTTCGGAGCAAGTACACGCGATTCAGTTCTTCCTGATTCAGAAGCAGCTCCTCGCGCCGTGTCCCCGATCGGTTGATGTCGATTGCGGGAAAGACGCGTCGATCGGCAATCTTGCGGTCGAGGATGAGTTCCATGTTACCGGTCCCCTTGAACTCCTCGAAGATCACCTCATCCATGCGCGATCCTGTGTCGACGAGGGCGGTCGCCACGATTGTCAGCGAACCACCCTCTTCAGTATTGCGGGCCGCACCGAAGAACCGCTTCGGCTTTTCGAGTGCCTTCGAGTCCACACCTCCGGAGAGAATTTTTCCGGAGTTTTTGATGACCACGTTGTGCGCGCGTGCGAGTCGCGTCAGCGAGTCGAGCAGGATCACCACGTCCTTTCCGTGCTCGACGAGTCGCTTCGCCTTCTCGATCACCATGTCGGCGACTTGAACGTGTCGATCGGGCGGCTCATCGAATGTCGAACTGATGATTTCGGCATTCACATTTGCCTGGAAGTCCGTCACCTCTTCCGGACGCTCGTCGATGAGCAATACGATCAGAGCAACTTCGGGCTGATTCTCTCGAATCGCGTTCGCGATCTTCTGCAAGAGAATCGTCTTGCCCGCGCGCGGCGGAGAGACGATCAGACCTCGCTGCCCCTTTCCGATCGGCGCGACGAGATCGACCACGCGCATGCTCAAGTCACCATCGCTCGTTTCGAGGCGCAGTCTGCCTTCCGGATATCTCGGTCGTAGATTGTCGAACGGGATGCGCGACTTCGCCCGTTCAGGCTCGTCGCCATTGATCGACTCGACTTTCAGCAGAGCGAGGTAGCGCTCCCATTCTTTTGGCGGTCGCACCTGACCACGCACGGTATCACCGGTGCGCAGATCGAAACGCTTGATCTGTGATGGCGAGACGTAGATGTCGTCTGGCCCGTACAGATAGTTCCAGTCCTGACTGCGAAGGAAGCCATAACCCTCCGGCAACACCTCCAGGACTCCCTCGCCTGTGAGCGTCTCGCCCCGATCGAGCAACCGCTGCTCGATTCGGAAGATGAGGTCCTGTTTGCGAAGTCCCGAATCGTTTTCGGCTCCGAGCGTGTCGGCTAGCTCGCCGAGCTCGGAGGGAGATTTGCGCTTCAACTCAGCGATGTTCACGGACGAAGTCGGCGACGGGAGCATGCCTCGGGCGATGTGCGCGTGTGGGCTTGAGGCCTGGCGTTGCTGACGCAGGAATCGACGCGAAAAGGCGCGCGCGGTTCGGCGGCGAAACGGCAAGTGAACGGCACCGCTAAGCGGTGCGCCGCCTGCTGCGGCGGAGGAGGGGTGAAAGTCATGCGAAGCTATCGGCGCCGATCGGGAGGGTCAAGGGCGCCGAGCCCGATCAGAAATGAATGTAACGGAGCGGTCGGCGGTGAATGTCGGTCATGATGAGCGTCAACTCACGCTGCGTATTGGCCATCGACTGCAGAAGCGCCGAATCGGCGTGAATTCGGCCTATGGTTCCCGTGGGCGACGTCATACGCGCATGTACGATGTCCAGCTCGTTGCGAATGTCGGCGATTTCACGAACCAGTTCGGAATCTCGGCGGAACCGGCCGTACGAGTTGCTCGGGCTCGCGATCAGTGCACGCACCGAATCGGCTCGCGCCATCGCGCTTCGCGCGCGATCGGCTAGGGTCGGCTGGTGAAGCGCCAAACCGACCGTCCCGTTTGACTCTGAGAGTCTCGAGGCCAGACGAGCCGCCTGATATTGGGCGCGCTTGAGTTGTGAGCCGCCGCGCTCAATGCTGAATGCGCCGAGCGTTCCATCGACACCGTGCAATTGCTGATTGAGCAGTTTGACGTTGTTGATGATTTCAGGGAACTGTCGTGACGCGATCGCGAACTCGGACGTGACGGTCTCCAGATCCGATTGTGGCAACGTACGGATGGTGTCGCCGGCAGCAACAACGCGTGCGTCCACGGTGCCGATCGAGAGATAGACGACGGGAGCGCCGATGAGCGTTCCGCCGGATCGAATCTGTGCGCTCGAATTGAGCCGTATTCCCTGACGAGCGCTGGCGAGGATGTCCATGTCGATCAGAACGCGATTCGAGTCGGATGCGGCAGGCGCTAGAAAGCGAACGTCTTTGACGACACCAACCTTTTGTCCACCGAGCCAGACCTCCGAGCTGCGAATGATGCCGCGTGCCTCCCCGGTTACGGCGAAAAGACGGAAGGTGGATCCGTGGAGCGTCCCGACTCGGGCGAAGACAAGCACGATGAGGCCCACGCCGGTGACTACGGCGACGGCGATGAGGCCTACGGTCAACTCCCTCCAATTAGTCCTGCGCGGCATCGATACCCCGCGTGCCTGTCTGACTCACGAATGCACTGTTGGGCTGGGCAAGGCTCGGACCAACGCGTGCCGCCGCGCTCGCGCGAGCTGTGTGGTCGCCTTTTTTGGCGGAGCGCCTCTGCTCCGTCGGGAGCAACGGTGGCGCGAAGCGCGCGCGACAGGATTCGAACCTGTGACCTTCGGCTCCGGAGGCCGACGCTCTATCCAGCTGAGCTACGCGCGCGGGTGACAGTGCGTCCGGAAAGCTATCAGTGGCCTACGCAGGGGTCAACGCGCAGAGCATCCATACGAGCATCGGGCGGGCCGCCAGTTAGCGACCCGCCCGACGCGACACACACTCGTTAGGCCGAAGCCAAGTCCCATCGTTAGGTCATGGGGCTGGCGGCGCCGTCATCACGACCAGGTCGTCGTACCAAAGCGACTGCGCGACCGGCGAGCCGTCGCCGATGTAGGGAGCGATGATGAACTGGTTGAACTGCAACGTGGGATGTGCTCCCGTGCGGAACTCCAGATCGTGCCGGTCGATGTAGAGCACGCCGTCCACCCAGTACTGGGCTACGCCATCACGCTGCGCGATCCCGTTCACGATCGAGTTCAGCTTGTAATACGCCTCCACCTTGTGCCAGTCCCCTTTGTAGTTCGGGCCGGTCGCGTCCACGAACGCCGGCTGCGCCGAGCGCCAGACCTTCACATTGTTCCAGTTCCCGCTCTGATAGCAGCTGATCTCGCTCGTGTTGTCCGGATTCCCGTTGCAGCCGCTCACGGCACGATTCTCCGTGATGCCGGTCAGATCCTGATTGATGCGCGTCACGTCGATATTCTGCGCATCCTGCGACTGAAGGAGCGGGTGCCCGCCGTCACTCATCCAGTTGTCCTCGATGTACGTCGTCAGGTAGTTGAACGACGGGCCGGCGAACTGGTCGTCGAGGGTGCTCAGGAGATAGAACTCGTGGGGATGGTAGTTATGGGCCGAGCCGACCCAGTTCGTGCTGTGCTTGATCCAGTACCGCACGTACACGGCATCGCTGGGCGTGAACAGGTGTCGGGCGTTGACGTTCGGATTCGGCTTCAAGGCGGCCTGCGCAAAGTTGGCCTGTAGCGAGTGCGCGCTGCCGGTGATGTGGTCGGTCGACGAGAGGCTCGACATCCCGCCGAGGTCGTACCAGCCCCGTGCGCCGAAATTCGTATCCTCGAAATTCTCCGAGAAGAGCACCGTGCCGCCCGTGCCGCCGGCGGTGACGTTGATCGCGTTCGACGTAGCGCTCGTGAGACCTGTCGCGGTGAACTGCAGCGTCTGGGAACCAGTGCCCGTGATTGCGAGATTGCTAAACGCCGCTGCGCCACTCGCGTTTGTGGAGACGCTGGTCGCTCCACTCAAGATACCTCCGCCACTTGCCACGGCTGCCATCACCGAGACGCCCGACTTACTCACCGCGTTGCCGTTCGCATCCTGGAGCTGGACGACCGGCTGCGGCGAGAGCGCTGCGCCGCTCGTCGCCGTCGCGCCGGGCTGCGTCGTGATCGCCAGCTTCGTGGCCGGCGGTGGCGATATCGCGATGGTAGACGAAGTCACCGACGTGAGACCGGTTGCAGTAAACTGGATCGTTTGCGCACCACTGCCCGTGATGGCGAGATTGGTGAACGACGCGACCCCACTGGCGTTGGTTGCCACGGTCGTCGTTCCACCTAACGTCCCGCCGCCGCTCGCGATCACGGCGTGCACCTGGACGCCGCTCTGGCTCACCGCGTTGCCGTTCGCATCCTGGAGCTGGACGACCGGCTGCGGCGAGAGCGCTGCGCCGCTCGTCGTCGACGCGCCGGGCTGCGTCGTGATCGCCAGCTTCGTGGCCGGCGGCGGTGGCACCGATATCGTGATGGTGGACGAAGTCACCGACGTGAGACCGGTTGCGGTAAACTGGATCGTTTGCGCACCAGTCCCCGTGATGGCGAGATTGGTGAACGCGGCGACGCCGCTCGCGGTAGTGGCGACGGTCGTCGTTCCGCCTAACGTCCCGCCGCCACTGGCGATCGCGGCGCGCACCTGAACGCCGCTCTGACTCACCGCGTTGCCGTTGGCATCCTGGAGCTGGACAACCGGCTGCGGCGAGAGCGCTGCGCCGCTCGTCGCCGTCGCGCCGGGCTGCGTCGTGATCGCCAGCTTCGTGGCCGGCGGCGGCGGCGCCGACGATACCGTGATGATTGACGAGGTGACCGATGCCAGGCCACTGGCGGTGAACTGGATGGTCTGCGCCCCACTGCCAATCAGAACGAGACTCGTGAACGAGGCTGCGCCAGCCGAATTCGTGGTTACGGTCGCGGTGCCACCGAGCGTGCCATCGCCACTGGCCACTGCCGCGGTCACGGCAATGCCTGACTGACTCACAGCGGCGCCGTTTGCATCTAGGAGCTGGACGATCGGCTGCTGTGCGAGCGTAATGCCGCTGTATGCCGTCGCCGACGGCTGTTGCGCGATCGCGAGTTGGGTTGCTGGCGGCGGCGGGGTCGTCGCAACAATGATTTCCGCGCTTCCGCTGGTGTTCTCGATGGTAGCGATGATCCTCGCACTGCCCGCCTTCATTCCCGTCACCATACCGCCAGTGGACACCCCGGCGACCGTCGCGTCGGAGGTGCTCCACGTCGCCGTTTGTCCCGAGATCACATCGCCGTTGGCATCGCGTGCCTCCGCACTAGCCTGCGTCTTCGCGCCGACCATAATCTGGCCGGAGGCCAATGTGACAACGATCGCGCTGACGGGGTTCGGCTTCGTCGTTCCCGAATCGGAAGTACACGCGACGAGAGCGAATAGGCTGCACCAGCCGATAGCCCGCCATCGCGGCGACCGCCGCTGGAAGTTCTGAGGAGTACGCATCTCGATTTCACCACTGGAAGAGTTGCGCTGCGGCGAGGAGCGTCCTCACCGTCAGCCTCGCGGTGCCGACGTAGGCTCGTCTGCTTTGCTGCGGCGTCTTCAGCAGAAATGACTCGTACACGGGTCACTGTGCTCGCTCAAGAATGACGAGTGCCGTCAGATTGCCGATACCGGGCATGTCACAATGACCAATACGCCTGTTTCGCGCGGTGATACAGATCGCACGGCGCCTGCGGTAGGTGTCACGCCGAGAACGCACAGTGTTGAGCATTCTATCATGTTATTGAGTGTTCTCTCAACGCAGTCGAGCGCGGGCAGCCATCGGGAGAGACGACCGGGACTCGGGGAGCACGGCGTGGACTCACGACGGAAAAACGAAAAGCCCGTCGGCGCACCGCCGATCGGGCTTTCGTCGTCATCGATGGTCGGGGCGACTGGATTTGAACCAGCGACCTCCTGCTCCCGAAGCAGGCGCTCTACCGGGCTAAGCTACGCCCCGCCGAACCGCGTACGATCGCGTCGTACGACGCGCCCGGAAGGACTCGAACCTCCAACCTTCTGATCCGTAGTCAGATGCTCTATCCAATTGAGCTACGGGCGCCGACTCAACGTTGCGACCGCCAAAGCGGCGCACACGTGCGCGACGACGCCCACGAAAAGCGCATCGTTGTGCAGTCAGGAAAAGTACCCGAGGCCAAAAAGTCAGTCAAGGCAAGGAGCCGGACCAGGGCACACCCTGAACGAGCGGGGAAGAACTCACGACTTTGCCCGCGAGTCCGGAGTCCCGTCCCAAACGAGGAGCATGAGCGAGTGCGCCGCGCGAGCGACTCCAAATCAGGCCGAATTGTGAGTCGCGGCACGGCGAAAAATAAAAGCCGCAGCAATTTTCGCTGCGGCTAATGGGCGGTACAAGACTCGAACTTGTGACCTCCACGATGTCAACGTGGCGCTCTAACCAACTGAGCTAACCGCCCTCGCTCGGGCACCGGTCCGCATACATCGACACCACACCGTCACCGCGAGAGCGGGAAACGGGACTCGAACCCGCGACCCCAACCTTGGCAAGGTTGTGCTCTACCAACTGAGCTATTCCCGCATGAACGCGCCGAACGGTTCAGAGGCGCAAGCACCGACCGCACCCGATCTGCACCAGCGAGTTCGTACTGCGGCCGCGGTCCTCGAGCACCACGGCGATGGAGGCGAGGGGGATCGAACCCCTGACCTCGTGAATGCCATTCACGCGCTCTCCCAACTGAGCTACGCCCCCGTTGACGGTCACGTGCGGTGTGAACTGAGGCCGGCCGTCTGGAACCGCGAAGTATAGCCCTGTGTATATGGCGTGTCAACGAAATTGGATCTAGCGAAATTGTCTGCGGCCAGTATTTTGCAGCGCCTTCAAGGGTCGCCGCCGACTCGGAAGGCGGCCGCGGATCAGCGATCGCGGCTCGTCAACCGTAGAGATGCGACAGTGCATTTTTTGGGAATCGTCGCCGCTCATAGATGCCTACCTCGACTGCGCCGAAAGCGCGAGGCCACGCACCAATGACCGAACTAAAGCGTCGTCGCCGCCGTGCGGCTCCCGCCGGGATCGCTCCGAGTGAACCGGAGCGCGACATCCTCGACCAATACCTCTATGAAGTCAGCACGTATCCGCTGCTCAAGGGTACCGAGGAGATCGACCTGGCTCGGAAGATCCGCGCTGGCGACCAGGACGCGTTGCAGGAGTTGGTGAAGCGCAACCTGCGCTTCGTCATCTCCGTCGCGAAGAAGTATCAGAACCGGGGGCTGCCGCTCATCGACTTGATCGGTGAGGGAAACGTCGGGCTGCTCACGGCTGCCCGGAAGTTCGATCCCGACCAGGGCGTGAAGTTCATTTCGTACGCAGTGTGGTGGATTCGTCAGGCAATCCTCTCGGCCCTCGCGCGTCAGGGACGTACCGTTCGAGTTCCACTCAATCGCACGGCGGATCTCTCCCGCATCATCAAGGCCTCGGAGATCCTTCGTCAGAAGTTGAATCGTGAACCAAGTCCTGATGAGCTCTCGCAGCTCACCGGATTGTCCGCTGATGTCGTGCAGTCGCTCGCGGCGTTGAATACGAGTGACGTGCGACTCGACGCGCCGATGGATCCCGAGGGTGATCGTTCTCTCATCGAGCGCTTCGTCGCCGACGAGATGCCGGACACCGAGGAGGAAGCGATGAATCGTTTCCTCAATGACGAAATCGAGCAGGCGCTCGGCACGCTGCCGCCGCGCGATGCGAAAGTGCTGCGCCTCTACTTCGGTCTCGAAGGTGGACGCGAGCACACGCTCGAGGAAATCGGCTCGATGCTCGGCGTCACGCGCGAGCGCGTTCGTCAGTTGCGCGATCGTGCGCTCAAGCGACTGCGCGAGGGTGACGTCGGACGCGCGCTCGGCAGCTTCGCTGCGTAAAGCGGTACATCGTATCGTAAATGAAGGGGCCGGTGATCACCGGCCCTTTTTTTTGTCGCATGTTGACGGCGCACTGCATGTGACTTGAGCCCTAGCGAGAGCAGTCATGCTCCGGACAGATTTCGCCTCGCCCTCCGTGCCTCGCCCGTCATGGGAGCAACTCCTTCCACATGATTCGCCTCGTCGACGTTTACAAATCGTTCGGACCCAAGCGCGTACTCGAGGGATTCAGTCTCGATGTCGCCGAGGGAGAGACGATGGTGATCATCGGCTATTCGGGCACGGGCAAATCGGTCGCGATCAAGCACATCGTTGGTTTGCTCGAGCCAGACCGCGGCGAGGTCTGGGTGGACGGTCGCGAAGTGCCTACGTTACCACGCCGCGAGCTGTACGAACTGCGTTCGCACATTGGCTACGTCTTCCAGTTCGCCGCGCTCTTCGATTCGATGATCATCGGCGAGAACGTCGCAATGGGGCTGCGCAAGCAGCAGCATCTCGAGGAATCGGAGATCCAACGACGCGTGAGCGAAGCGCTCGAGCTCGTAGATCTACCCGGTGTGCAGGCGCGCTTTCCCGCCGAGCTCTCGGGGGGCATGCGCAAGCGCGTTGGCATCGCGCGCGCGATCGCGCTGCGGCCGAAGTACATCCTCTATGACGAGCCAACGACCGGCCTCGATCCCGTGACGAGCGCGGTCATCGATGAGCTGATGGTGCGCATGCGCGAGCGGCTCGGCGTGACGAGCGTCGTCATCACCCACGACATGCGCAGCGCGTACACCGTCGGCAGCCGTATTGCGATGTTATACGAGGGGCGTGTTCAGCAAGTTGGAACTGTTGACGAAATTCGTAACACCAGCGATCCCATCGTCAGGCAGTTCATCGAAGGTCGCCCTTCGCTCGAAGAGGAGCCGTATGGCGCGCCGCCTTCGAGCATTGCCGCGGGTGCGCAGGGACCCGGAGGAGCGGGCGGAAGCAGAGGCAACGCCGAGCGGCGATGAAGCGCGCACATGCGAAGGAGGAAACCTCCGCGGGCGGGGTCGTGTATCGCGTTGCCAGCGGTGCGCCATTGTATCTCCTCATTCGGGACAGTTACAAGAATTGGGGCTTTCCAAAGGGCCACGTGGAACCAGGAGAGCGCCCCGACGACGCTGCCTTACGAGAGGTGAGCGAAGAGACGGGTCTGTCGGATCTCGCGATTCGTGGTTTGATCGAGATAATCGATTGGCATTTTCGCTTTCGCGGCAAGCTGATCCACAAGATCTGTCACTTCTATTTGATGGAAACCGCCGAGTCCTCGACGTCGCCGCAACGCACCGAGGGCATCACGGCTTGCCGATGGCTTCCGTTCAACGAAGCCGAGGAGCTGATCTCGTACGCCAACGCGCGCGACGTTTTGCGCAAAGCGCGCGCTCTCGTTCCCAGCGCCACGACGTCGCCTTCGTCCATTTAGGACTCCATGCACGTGAGTGCTCGCCAACGTCCGGCGACAACGGTCGGCACGCCATCCATTGTCATCTTCGCGCAACGTGATCGCGCCCGCGCCATCGCGCGAGCGGTGTTTCCTCGCCGACGAAATCACCTCGTCGTCACGAAGACAGCGGCGGCGTTCGCGCAGACGTTCAGGGATACGCTGGTCGACGCTGCGATTGTCGATGTCGGATCAGCGGCGACGGCAGCGGAAGAAACATGGCGCGCGGCGTCCCTTGCGCGGGAATTTCCGAGCGCGCCGTTCTTCGGACTTCTTCCACTGCGCGCCTCTGATGGACCCACGCTGGCCCAATGCGCCGCGTATGACTTTTCCGACATGCTCGTCGAAGGCGTCGACGACGGTGTCGCGCGAGACATCGTGAGCCGCGCGTCGTTCACGGCGCGATTTGCGCGCGCGCTCCACGATCCGCCGAGTGCTCTCGCGCTCTCGTCGCCTTTGCAGCAGACGACCTGGCGCTGCGTCGTCGGTCGTGCGGGACGCGGCGTGCGGACAGACTCGCTGGCGGAAGCGATGCATGTGACCCGCGAACACCTGAGTCGAACGTTCGCGGCGGATGGTGGACCGAACCTCAAGCGGGTGATCGATCTCGTTCGTCTCCTTGCCGCTGCCGAGCTGGCCAAGAATCCTGGATACGATGTCCGGGACGTCGCGAAGGTGTTAGGCTTCGCCTCCCCCTCGCATCTGTCGACGACATCACAGCGCATTGTCGGAACAAAGTCCGCCTCCCTCACTCGACTGCGCGCAGTGGATCTCATCGAGCGATTTGCGCGAGGGCACGGACGAAGCCGCAGCCAGTAGGACTCTGAACACTGCCTTACGAGGACGCGGCCAATGGTGCCGCCTTTGTTGGAGTGCTATTCTCGTCGTCGGAGGCACGCTGTCGCTCGAGATAGACGATGTAGCCGGCGAGGAGCCGGCCGACGTGGTGCGTTCGCTTCAATAGCTCTCCGTGCGCGGCGAGCGAGAGGAGGTCGGCGTGGCGCAGGATCGCGAGCTGAGTCTCGAGCCGCAGCAAGTCGCGTTTGGCCGCCCGATACAGTTGCCGTTGCTCGGGCGCGGTGTAACGTCCATACCCTTCGGCTATATGGCTCGCTACGGCGAGGGCGGTGAGGATGAGCGCATCGGTCGCGCTTTTCGTCTCGCGCCGAGCGCTGTGACGAACGACTCGGAGCACCTCGCCACCCAGGGCGACGGCCTCTTGCCAGACTTTGAGATCGCGGACCCCAGCAGCCATGGGGACAAGATGCCGCTCGGCAGCGCGCGGGTCGGTATCAATAGAATGCCCGTGGTTCCCAAACCATTTGGCGTCGGTGGACTGGGATTGTGTGCGGCTCGCGGGGCGACCGCGTCTTGCGGGAATATCCGCTTGTGATATTTTTCACAAGCGCTTCTTGGCCTTTCACCGCTGAATGATTCCGGACCTTCCCTATGGCCACCGACACGACGCTCCGACCGGGTGAGATCAAGGACATTCTGCTTCGAGAGATCGAGGCGGCCGACCTCCATGAGCTCGATGTCGAGGAGGTCGGGACGGTGCTCGAGGTGAAGGATGGTATTGCCCGCATCTACGGCCTGCAGAAGGCAATGGCGGGCGAGATGCTCGAGGTCCGCTCCTCCGAGACAGGCAATGCGGTGACGGCGCTCGCGTTGAATCTCGAGGAGGACAACATCGGCGCCGTGATTCTGGGCGACTACCTCCAGCTCAAGGAAGGCGACGAAGTCAGGCGTACGTCGCGTGTGCTCGAAGTCCCGGTAGGTCCGTCGCTGGTCGGGCGCGTCGTGGATGCATTGGGTCGGCCGATCGACGGCCAGGGCGACATCGTCGCGCCGATGACTCGAAAGGTAGAGTCCCAGGCGCCGGGTATCATCGTTAGGCAGCCAGTGAAAGAGCCCCTGCAGACAGGCCTCAAGGCGATCGACTCCATGATTCCGATCGGCCGAGGCCAGCGCGAGCTCATCATCGGCGATCGAGGCACCGGCAAGACGGCGGTCGCGATCGACACGATCATCAATCAGAAGGGACAGGGCGTCATCTGCGTCTATGTCGCCATCGGCCAGAAGGCGTCGACGGTTGCGTCGGTTGTCCAGCGGCTGCACGAAACCGGCGCGATGGAGTATTCGATCGTCGTCGTCGCATCAGCGTCTGATCCGGCGCCGATGCAATACATCGCGCCGTACTGCGGCTGCGCGATGGCGGAGTACTTCATGTACCACGAAGGTCGGCCGACGCTCTGCGTCTACGACGATCTGTCGAAGCAGGCGGCGGCCTACCGCCAGTTGTCGCTCGTGCTTCGGCGCCCGCCCGGTCGCGAAGCGTATCCGGGCGACGTCTTCTATCTGCACTCGCGACTCCTCGAACGTGCCGCCAAGCTGCGCGAGGACGCGGGTGTCGTTGATGGTAAGACTATTCTAAAGCCTGGCGGATCGTTGACGGCACTGCCGATTATCGAAACGCAGGCCGGTGACGTGTCGGCGTACATCCCGACGAACGTCATCTCGATCACCGACGGCCAGATCTTCCTCGAGGCCGATCTCTTTTTCGCCGGCGTACGTCCCGCGATCAACGTCGGCATCTCGGTTTCACGCGTCGGCGGCTCGGCGCAGGTGAAAGCCATGCGCAAAGTCGCTGGCCGTCTGCGCCTGGATCTGGCGCAGTACCGCGAGCTCGAAGCGTTCGCGGCGTTCGCGTCAGACCTCGATGCCGCCACGAAGCGACAGCTCGATCGCGGCGCTCGCACGGTCGAGGTGCTGAAGCAGGGTCAGTATCAGCCGATGGCGGTCGAGCAGCAGGTCATGATCATCTACGCGGTGACGAACGGATTCCTCGACGACGTGCCGACGCAGCATGTTCGCGCGTGGGAGCGCGGCTTCCTCGACTTCATGGCTGCCAGCTTCCCACAGGTCGGCGACGGGCTTCGCCAGGCAAGAGATCTGACGAAGGAGATCGAGGCGGATCTGCGTCGCGGCATCGAGGCGTACAAGAAGTCCGTCGGCAGCCGCGAGGAGCGGCCGACCGCCGAAGCCGCTGTTCGTTAGGCAAGACGACGCACTGGCTCCAGTCGGAACTTCGACAATGGCAAAGGGACGCGAGCTCAAAGGCCGGATCAAATCCGTCGAGAACACGCGCAAGATCACGCGCACGATGGAAATGGTTGCGGCATCGAAGATGAAACGAGCGATGGACCGCGTGGTGGCGGCGCGCCCATACGCGGGCTCGTTAGGCGAGGTCATGTCGCGGCTGTACTCGCCCGAGCTCGCCGAGCGCTTTCCGCTGCTCCGACAGCCGGCCCAGACGCGCCGGGCGGCCGTGCTGCTCATCACCGCGAACCGTGGACTCGCCGGCGCCTTCAACGCGAACCTCATTCGCGAGAGCCGGAATCTCATCGCGCGGCTCGAGCGGGACGGTGTCGAAGTCGAACTCCATGCGGTGGGCCGCAAAGGCTTTGGCTACTACCGATATATAGGACGGGCCATCGCATCGAGCCGGACCGACATCGGCGATCGACCGACGGTGCAGAACGCGGCGGAGCTCGTCGACGGATTGATGTCCGGCTTCGCGACCGGACAGGTCGACGCCGTCTACGTCGTGCACGCTCATTTCAGGTCCGCGATCTCCACTCCACCGACAACGGAGCAGATACTTCCCGTCGCGCCACCCGAGAACGAGAAGGGAAAGCAGCGGGATTATCTGCTTTTCCCGTCGGCGGAGGAAATTCTCTCATCGCTGTTGCCGGCGTACGTGCGTAACATGGTCTATCGAGCGCTCGTCGAAAGCACAGCGGCGTTTTATAGCGCTCAGCGTACGGCGATGAAGAGCGCGACCGACAACGCGAGCGACATGCTCAACATCCTTCGTCGCACCTATAACCGAGCGCGCCAGGCGAACATCACGCAGGAAATCGCTGAGATCGTCGGCGGCGCATCCGCATTGCAGGGATGAATGACGGCAGCGCGCCGCGCTCCGTCGACAGATCACTCGAGGAAACGACATGGCCGCGACAACGGCGATCAAGAATATCGGCAAAATCGTTCAGGTCATTGGACCGGTGCTCGACGTCGAATTCGAGGCCGAACACTTGCCGGAGCTCTATAACGCGCTCGACATCACGGGAAAGGCGGAGACGGGCGAGGACATTCACGTCGTCGTCGAAGTCCAGCAGCACATTGGCCGGAATCAGGTGCGCGCGGTCGCCATGTCGTCGACTGACGGCGTGGAGCGCGGCTTCGAGGTCGTCGATACGGGCGGCCCGATCACGGTGCCCGTGGGCGAGTCGGCGTTAGGACGAATCTTGAACGTGGTTGGCCAGCCCGTTGATAACGGCCCGGCCATTCCGAAGGATGCACCCCGCTGGCCGATCCATCGTAAGCGTCCGGACTTCGTCGACCTCGAGCCGAAGACGGAGATCTTCGAGACCGGCATCAAGGTCATCGACCTCGTCGCTCCGTTCGTGAAAGGCGGAAAGATCGGTCTCTTCGGCGGCGCGGGCGTGGGGAAGACAGTCGTCATTCAGGAATTGATCAACAACGTCGCGAAGGGCCATGGCGGCAGGTCAGTCTTCTGCGGCGTAGGTGAACGGACGCGCGAGGGAAACGATCTGTATCTGGAGTTCAAGGAAGCGAACATCCTGAGCCAGGTCGCTCTCATTTACGGGCAAATGAACGAGCCGCCGGGTGCGCGGCTCCGCGTCGGCCTCACGGGCCTAACGGTGGCAGAGTACTTCCGGGATACCGAAGGCGCGGACGTGCTCGTGTTCATCGACAATATCTTTCGATTCACGCAGGCGGGCTCGGAGGTGTCGGCGTTGCTCGGGCGCATGCCGAGCGCCGTCGGATATCAACCGACGCTGGCGACGGAGATGGGCGATTTGCAGGAGCGCATCACGTCGACTCGTAACGGGTCGATCACGTCGGTGCAGGCGATCTACGTTCCGGCGGACGATATCACCGATCCCGCACCGGCGACTGCCTTCGCGCACCTGGACGCGACGGTCGTGCTCTCGCGCGCCATTACGGAGCTCGGGATTTATCCCGCGGTCGATCCGCTCTCGTCATCGTCGCGAATCCTCGATGCGCAGTTCATCGGTGAGCGACACTATAAGGTTGCAACCGAGGTGCAGCGCATTCTGCAGCGTTACAAGGAGCTGCAGGACATCATCGCGATTCTCGGCATGGACGAGCTTTCGGAAGAAGACAAGCGAATCGTGGCGCGTGCCCGTCGCGTGCAGCGCTTCATGTCGCAGCCGTTCGCGGTCGCGCAGCAGTTCACCGGCATCATCGGCAAGTACGTAAAGCTCGAGGAAACGGTCTCGTCATTCGAGCGCCTCGTGTCCGGCGAATTCGACAACCTGCCTGAGCAGGCGTTCTTCATGGCCGGCAGCATCGAGGATGTCGCCGAGAACGCCAAGCGGTTGGCTCAGAGCTGATCGACGGGAACAAATGCTAACAGTTACTGTCATTTCGCCAGAAGCCGTTCTCTTCGAGGGCACGAGCGAGTCTGTCGTGGCACCGGCGTTCGATGGGGAAGTTGGCATCCTCACCGGTCATGCCCCGATGATGACGCTGTTGGGCAGGGGAACGCTCCGAATTGGAGGGGCCGAGCGCCGCTTCCTGATCGAGGGCGGATTTCTACAGGTCGTCGACAACCAAGTGCGAGTCGTGACGGAGCGCGCGCAGGTAGCCTAACGGCGGAGCGAATTGCCGGCATAACGAAGGGGCGCCCACGGGAATTGGCGCCCCTTTTTCTTTGAAGGTGCCCGCTAGTCTGTGCCGCGCGAGCTGACGACCTGGATGACGCCCCCCAGGTTGCCGAGTCCGAAACGGGATTGCGCTTCGCTCGCGCCGTAGAAGCGGATGGAGGAGGCCGATGTGCTTGGCATCTGCTGCAGCACTTCGACGCCGCCAGCGCGTTGCGAATCGAGATAGACGTTTATTGTGTAATTGGCCTCCGCGCGCACAGCAGTGGGCGGGCTACGGAGCCAGTTGGGCCGTAAAGCCCGGACGACGTCGTAAAGCGTTGGTTGGTGCGAGTTCTCGATATCGTCGCGAGTGATCAGCGCATCACTGTTTGTCGATTTCTGAGCGCCGCCAGTGGATGCGCACGAGGCGGTCCAGCAAAGCAGGATGCACAGCAACGCCGTCAGCAATCGTCGCGAGCTGCCACTAGACAGATGTTTGCGCAAATGGCCGCGCGTGACGGTGCGTTGATCGAAAGGCACGCTAAGCTCCGGTGGGTGGTCGACGAATCGTGCGAGTTGTTGATTGTCGCCGCAAGGTGTCGACGAGACGGTCCGTCCCGGAATTCCGGTACACTGACACCCTTGCGGATTGCGTGCACCGCGCCATACGTTGGCCGCGCCAGGAAAGTGGCGAACCAAAAGAGCCATCAGCCGGTTAGTCCCACGTTAAGTGTTGCGCCGCCACCACGATGTGACTTCTGGTCCCACTTGGTTGGTTAGCGTTTCGTGAATTGTCGCGACACCGATCGACCCCTCGAGCCAGCCGGGTTATGGGCTGTGAGCGGATGGTCGGCCCGTCCTACGTTGTGAAGCTTTTCTGTCGCCGTTGGCACTTTCCCGCTGGTAAGCAGTCGTCGCGTTGAAAGGATTCCGCGCCTCGTGCGCGGTGCAGGTTCTTCGGCAATCAATGCAAAGCTCTCGTGTGGCGTCGCCGGCCCGACGCGTCGCACGGTTCCCGGGGCGCGCGAACGCGCGCTTTCATCATCTCCAACGCGTGAGACGAACACCATGAGTCGTGCTCGAATCGTGGCCGTGGCCCTATGCGCCATAGCGCTCACGGGGGCGGGGGGCGCCGTCGCCCAGGCACAGAACGCCGTGATCTCCGGTAGGGTGACCACGGACTTTGGACAACCAATCGAGGGAGCAAACGTCTTCATCACCGAGATGAGTGTCTCGGTCCGCAGTGATGCGTCGGGGAACTACACGATCAACCTCCCGGCGGCTCGCGTCGATGGACGTCAGGCGAACCTGCGGGCACGCGCGTTCGGTCGCGCGCCGACGGTTCGTCTGATCAATATCACGCCGGGCGCGCAGACCGTGAATTTCTCGCTGAAGGAAGACGTCAATCGGCTCGCAGAAGTCGTGGTCACGGGCGTAACGGCTGGAACGGAGCAGAAGAATCTTCCGTTCCAGGTGGCGCACGTCGATCAGAGCGAGATGCCGGTACCAGGCGCGACCAACGTACTGTCGCAGCTTGCCGGCAAAGTGCCGGGCCTCGAGATCGTGCAGGCGAGCGGCCGGCCGGGGAGCGCGCCGGCTGTCATGCTACGCGGTCCGAAGTCGATCAACGGAACGGGGCGCGGCCAGGATCCGCTCTACATCGTCGACGGCATCATCCTCAACCCGGGCATCGGCGTCAACCAACTCGGAACGGCGCTCTCGCTGCAGGGCGGCACCCTCGCCGACATCAATCCGGCGGACATCGAAAGCGTCGAAGTCGTGGAGGGCGCGGCGGCGGCGTCGCTGTACGGGTCTCGCGCAGCGAACGGCGTCATATCCATTACGACGAAGTCCGGACGCAATGCTGGATCGGGCATCCACTACAACGTGCGCACTGAATACGGCGGAAGCGATATCGAGCACACCTTCCCATATTCCGACTACAGCATGATGATGATGGACGAGACGCAGAAGCGCTTCTGCGTCATCACGAGCGCCGGGCCGTGCGCACAGACGGTGGACTTCGGCGAAGAGGCGCTCCGCGTCAATCAGCTCGGCGGCGTCGTTGCGCTTTCGCCTGTGGGCTTCCGACAGGACTTCGGCATCTCGTCGGCGGCGAAGGCGCCGCTGCTTCGGAATCTATATGAAGTGAACGCGTTCCCGGTGACGTACAATCCGCTCGCCCAAATGGTGACGAGCGGGCAGTTCACGAACACGACGCTCGACGCTTCGGGGAACAATGGCGGAACGAGCTATTTCGTGAGCGGCTCGAACCTGTGGCAGCAAGGCTCGATTAGGAGCCTAACGGGGTTCAAGCGGAATTCGGTGCGCGTCAACGTCGATCAGAACGTAGGCAACGATTGGACGTTCGGCGCCCGCACCTACTATTCGCGTGCGTGGCAGGACGGTAGCAACGCGGAGAACGGCAACGGCTTCTTCACCCTCACGCGGTCGCCGGCCGCCGTGAACCTGCTTGCGACGGACGATCAGGGGCGTTTGTACGTGCGATCGAATCCGCTCAATCAAGGCTCGCAGAACTACAACCCGCTGTACTACTTCGAGAATCGACGCCAGAACGATCTGGACGATCGATTCCTCGGCAACCTGACGGCTCGGTACACGCCAACGAGCTGGCTCGATCTCGATGCGAACGGAAGCTACGATCGCACGAACTCGAGCGGTTTGTTCATGTACGACAAGGGGTTCCGCACGACCGCGATCTCGTCTGACAACCTTGGCTCGCAGAGTCACTACGCGGGCTACGGGCAGTCGTACAACACCGCGATCAACGGGTCGGCGCACCGGAGCTGGGGGAACCTAACGGCGCGGTACACGGCGCGGTATTTGTACGAGCAGCAGGACATCTACAGCGAGGCGTTGAACGGGTCGACACTTGCCGTCGCCGGCCTGACGACGGCGAAGGACGCGACGACGGGGTTCGGTCTGAACTCGACGACGCAGTCCATTCGGTCCGTCGGTATCACGAACGGCATCACGGCGGACTGGAAGAGCCGGTACTTCATCGACGCATTGGTCCGGCGTGACGGAAGCTCACTCTTCGGAAGCGACAATCGTTGGGCGAACTATGGCCGCGCTTCCGCGGCGTGGCGCATTTCGGACGAGTCGTGGTGGTTCCTCTCGTCGGTAAACGACCTGAAATTCCGCGCGTCGTACGGCACGGCTGGCGGTCGGCCGCCGTTCGTCGCCCAGTATGAGACGTACACGATCGGCACGGGTGGCTCGCTCTCGCCGAACACACAGGGCAATGCCCACCTGCGCCCTGAGACGACCTACGAGACGGAATTGGGCGCTGACATGGAGATCCTGCACCGCTACGGTTTGAACCTGACATTGGCGCACGACATCACGAAGGATCAGATCCTGCCCGTGCCACTTCCGGCATCGCAGGGCTTCAACCAGGTGTGGACGAACGCGGGCACGCTCGACAACAAGACGATCGAGCTCTCGCTCAACGTTCCAATCCTGCAGCGGCGCAACCTCGGATGGTCGGCGCGATTCAACTACGACCGCACGATCACGATGGTCACGCAGCTCAACGAAGCGCCATTCTTGTACGGCACGGACTACCAGAACTCCGGTTCGGTGTTCTACTTACAGGCCGGATATCCGTACGCTGAGTTCTATGGACGTCAGTTCGTGACGAGCTGCGGTCAGCTGCCTTCAGCGTTCCAGTCGCAGTGCGGCGGCGCTGGCAGCGCCTTCCAGAAGAACAGCGACGGTATGATCGTCTGGGTCGGACAGGGCAATTCGTTAGGCGATGGCATCACGAAGAACCTGTGGAACGCGGTGCTTCCGAACGGGCAGGCTCCATGGAGCAAGCAGCTCAACTGGGGTATGCCTATCAAAGTGCGCGATCCCGCCACCGGATCATCGGCCAACGTGTACCTGGGTAGTGCGCTTCCGAAGTTCCGCATCAGCCACTCGCAGACCTTCAACTACAAGAAGTTGTTCCTGTACGCGTTGGTCGACGGTTCCTTCGGTCAATATGTGTGGAATGAAGCGCGCGCGTGGTCGTTCGGCGATTACCAGGACCGTGAGGAAGACCAGCACGGCAAGAGCGTCGCGGACGCGAAGCCGCTTGGTTACTACTGGCGGCAAGGCCCGGCCGACGCCGGAATCGGCACGGGCGGCTTGTATGACGCGTTAGGTGTGAACAGCGTGAACCTCGAGAAGGCGAGCTACGCCAAGATTCGCGAGGTCAACATCTCGTACAACTACGGAGCGGTGCGCGGCGTGGGCGATTGGACGATCGGACTGATCGGCCGGAACCTGAAGACGTTCACGAACTACAGCGGCTATGATCCGGAAGTCGGCGTCACGAATGCCGGCAGCACGTCGGGATCGGGTGCGGTGAACGGCATCGACGCGTACCAGTTCCCCAATCTTCGCACATTCTCGCTCAGCCTTAGCACTCGCTTCTAAGCACGCGCCTCGCGGGGGAACGACGAACTTGTCCTCCGCGAGGTGTGACCTTCCACGAGGTGAATTCGAATGAGAAAATTGGCTACCGGCCTCGTTATGGTCGCTGCCACTGTCGCAGCTGCGGCGTGCAAGGATGCGCTTTCGGTCACTAACCCGAACAATCCGAACATCGCGCAGGTGCTAGCGACGGGCACGGACATCGAGGCCGTCTTCGCTCAGGGATACCTGCAGGTCGGCTTCACTGGCAGCGGCATTCACACCAACAACCTCGCGCCGCAACTCAACGCCATGTCCCTCGAGAACTACGGCAACGTGGCGAATTTCGATATGGTGTATCGGGCCGCGATTCCGCGACTATTCATCGATAACTCGGTGAACAACACAGGCGACGCTGTTCACTACGCCGACTTCCAGAACATGCAGAAGCTTGCCCGGACGATCTCGATTGCCATCGCGGCGCTCGACAAGTTCACCGGCAGCGGCAAATCGCTCGGATCGCCTTCGCAGGACGCGAGAGCAAGGGCGTGGGGCTTTTTCGAGCTCGGCCTTTCGTTAGGCAATACCGCGTTGGTGTATGACTCGGCCTCCATCGTCTATCCCACGACGCCGACGACCGGTCCACCTCAACCGCTCAGCGGTTACGCCGCTGCCATGACAGCGGCCCTCGGCGATCTCGACAGCGCGTTGACCATCGCACGATCGTCAGCGGTCACCTCCAATCTCGCGGCGTTCACGTCACCTTGGATCAATGGCCTCAACGTCGATCAGCCCGGTTTCATCGCGATGGTGCGCTCGTACCAGGCCAGATTCCGCGCTGGCGTAGCGCGAACTCCGGCTGAACGCGCGGCGGTGAACTGGGATCAAGTGATTGCCGACGCAACGAATGGCATCACGGCGGATATCGTAGTGAAGCTCTCGATTCAGGCCGGATGGCAGCAGCGGGAGGTCACGAACGCGTATCGCTACCAGGGCTGGGGCGATGCGTCTATGATGTACCTCGGAATGGCTGATACGTCGGGAGCGTATGATGCGTGGCTCGCGACGTCGATGGTCAATCGTCAGTCTTTCCTCATCAGGAGCGGCGATAATCGCTGGCCATTCGGTGAGGATCGCACGAGCCAGACGACGCTATCAGGCGGATCCAACGGGGTGCCCGGCACGACAGGCCTGTACTTCCGGAACAGACCGCCAGGTGAGGATCCGCCAGGCGATCCTTGGGGCACTTCGTTCTACGATCACTTCCGGTTTCGCTACCTGACTGTCAATAACTCGGACAACGCGGGCCCGTGGATCGAGATGTCTCAGTCCGAGATGAATCTGCTCGCGGCTGAGGGCTACATCCGGAAAGGTAACTTCGCGGCGGCGGCTCCTTTGATCGATGCGAGTCGAACGAAGCACAATCTGCCGCCGCTTACGGGCAACGTTGCGGATGGCACGTCGCCGGTACCGGGCGCCACCTACACGGCCGTACTGGATACGGTGATTGTGAACGACACCGTGCCGGGCAAGAAAGACACAATCATCACGATCAACCACTATAACATGACGGCGGTCGTCCCAGGGAAGCAGAACTGCGTCCCGCGCGTGCCAGCAGGCCCGAGTGGGCCAACGGCATGCGGTAATATGATGGAGGCACTGAAGTATGAATATCGCCTCGAGACCTACTTCACTGGATATGGTCAGTGGTTCCAAGCAGAGCGCGGATGGGGTGATCTCGTCGAAGGTACGCCGCTGCAGTTCCCTGTGCCTTATGAAGAAATGCAGGTCCGACTCGAGTCATTCTACAATCTTGGCGGCGTCGGCAATTCGTCGGCCGCGGCGAAGGGCACGTACGGATTCTGATGAGACGGTCGTTGGTTGCAGTACCTGCCCTAACGGCGATGGCGCTCCAAAGCGGTTGCTATCGTTACATACCGATGGGCGGCGTCACGCCAGTCACTGGTGAGCGCTACACGTTTGACATCACCGACGCCGGGCGAGTCGGTCTTGCGGACCGACTCGGCCCAGGCGTGCTGAAGGTGGAAGGGACGCTCGTTAAGCAGACGGACGATGCGTACGTCGTGAGCGTCGCCGGGATCGATGTGCTCAACGGCGGCTCCAGTCACTGGACCGGAGAGCAGGTGCCGTTGAATACGGGCTACATCGGAAGCGTAGAGAAGCGCCAGTTCTCACCCGGGCGGACGTGGGTTGCCGTCGGTGCGGCAGCTCTCGCGCTGACCGCGTTCATCGTGACGCGAGGGTTGAGCGGGACGGGATCACCACCGGTTGGCGGGACGGGCGGCCCGCCGAGCGGGTCGTAAGAACTCTCTAAGCTCGTACGGACGCCGCATCGTACATAGATAGCCATCAAGATATTCTGGAGACTTCCTTCATGAGACTACTTCGCTTTGCGCCGTTTGCACTGGCCGGCGCCGTGATCCTTGGTTGCAAACAGGACATCACGGGGACCAACACGGATGTCCCGTCGCTGGCGTACGTGCGCTACGTGCACGCGATGCCTGATACCGGCGAAGTGGACGTCCACCTCGTCGACGCCGTCGAGAATCTCAACTTCGGCGACCCGTCGACGGGCTACACGCCCTATCGCACCGTCACACAGTACACAGGTATTGTCCCGGGAGCTCGCCACTTCCGTGTGTTCACCAACATGCAGAGCACGGATATCAACGTCGTGTCGCAGGTGATCTTCGATACCACGCTAACTCTCGCGGCCAGCACGTACTATACCATCCTGCACACCGGCTATGCGCGCACCGGAGTGACGCCGCATCAGCACTTCGTGCTCTTGACCGACGCTCCGCCGGCGGTGACTGCAAGCCAGGTCGCGGTTCGCGCGATCGTGGCCACGCCAGGACTTGGTCCGGTCGACCTCGACAAGACAGCCGACACGACGACGGCAGCGACGCTTCCGGCCTCACCGACGTTCGCGAACGTCGCTTTCGGAACGCCGACCGCCTTCTCGATGTTCGCCACCGGCGCCGCCGCGTTCCGCGCCTTCAACCAGGGAACGACGAGTCCAATTTTGGCCAAGGTTCAGGCTCCGGCGGGCGCGGCGCAGCAGGCGCTGCTCGATCCCGTCGCCGGCGTCACGGTTGGCGGGACGGCGTTGACGGCGTTCATCTTTGAACGAGGAGTTGCCGGAAGCCCGAACACCAAGATCACGACCGCAGGTATCGTTTACGGCGTCGACGTTCGGCCGCCGCGGCAGTAGAAGGAATCGCGAAGTGGGAAAATCGAGCGCGCCGACGATGAGTCGGCGCGCTCGATTTTCCATGTGGGACGTTACGGCTCGAAAGCGTTTGTCGACATTTCCGCCCATTGCGATCGTCCGTACTGGTACGATCACGTCGAGGAGCTGCTCGAACGCTACGCCGCCAGGAGCGTGCGCCGCCTCTCCGCCAGAAAAGGCAAACGTTCCACATCGAGAGGCGGCCGGTCCAACGTCGCAGGCGACGGCTCCAACTCTGAAGGCGACCGCGGCAAAAACTCGCGCGCCGGTGCCGTATAGGTAGCCGTCGCTACCAAATCATGAGCCGCCCGCGACAAAATAGAGGGCGACGCGCACACTTCGTTAGGCGACGCGCGCAAAACTCGAGACGCCGTCTGCTCAGAGCGAGTGCACCGCGGCAACGTATGACACGACCGCGGCAAAGTATGACACGACCGCGGCAAAGTTGGCAGTCTACCCTCATTTGTTGGCAGGCGACGCCCGCACTTCACCACACGACCGCGACTTTGCATGACACGACCGCGGCTTCGCATGACACGACCGCGGCTTCGCATGACACGACCGCGGCTTCGCATGACACGACCGCGGCAAAGCCTGACACGACCGCGACAAAGTTGGCAGTCTTCCCTCGTTTGTTGGCAGGCGACGCCCGCATTTCACGACACGACCGCGGCAAAATATGACACGACCGCGGCAATGCACGACACGACCGCGGCAAAGCGTGACACGACCGCGACAAAGTTGGCAGTCGACCCTCATTTGTTGGCAGGCGACGCCCGCACTTCACCACACGACCGCGGCTTCGCATGACACGACCGCGGCTTCGCATGACACGACCGCGGCTTCGCATGACACGACCGCGGCTTCGCA
>DASXKV010000024.1 GCA_036496605.1 Gemmatimonadaceae bacterium
AGTGCGTGGTTGGTTTGTCCTGCCGCTGGAGGTTTTTGTGAGCCCGGTAACAAGCGCTGCGCAAATCAGACTCAATCGAACGTCACCCGCATGCTGGCGGATCACGTTCGACAATCCGCCGCTCAATGTCATGGGGCCGCAGTTTGTCCGTGAATTCAGGACCATCATGTCGGCCATCGAAGCCGACGAGCAGGTCAGGGTCGTAATCTTCGATAGCGCCGTCGACGGCTTCTTCCTGAACCACAGCGACTTCTATGCCGACTTCGCGGACCTGAAGAGCATTCCGCAAGGGCCGACCGGTCTCGAGGCGTGGCCTGACATCCTCGTCCGACTGACACGCATGCCGGTCGTGTCGATCGCGTCGATTCGAGGACGCGCCACCGGCAACGGCAGCGAGATTGCGCTCGCGTGCGACATGACGTTCGTCAGTCGAGAAAAGGCGGTGCTCTCGCAATGGGAGGTAGGGGTCGGGATGATCGCCGGCGGCGGACCGATGGCGCGTCTGCCTCACCTGATCGGCCGCGGACGGGCGCTGGAAGTGCTCCTCAGCTCGAACGACATTGGAGGAGAACTGGCCGAGGCTTACGGCTATGTGAACCGGGCGCTCCCGGATGCCGAGCTCGACGCGTTCGTCGACGCCCTCGCGACACGCATTTCGGCATTCGACAAGTGGGCAATCGCCAACACCAAGCGTCTCGTGAACGCCAGCCTGCCGGCCGATGTGGAGATCGCGGCCGGATGGGACGCATGCATGGCGTCTGTTGCACGACCGTCGACACAGGCGCGGCTCCAGGCATTCATGAAGCTTGGCTTTCACAAGCCAGGGGCAGCCGAAAACGAGCTTGGGGCATACCTCGGTCGCATCGGCGACTGACGTGAACGCCGAAACACAGGAGGTCCAACATGGATTTACTGCTTCTTGCGAAGACCATCGCGGAGCGTGGAAATGGCGACGGCGCGTGCTAGCCACCGTGGGTCCGCTGTTCGTACTGCTCGGTTTCGCCGCGGCATCATGTCTCGTGATCGCGGACAGCACACTGCCTTCGCTGAAGGCAGAGCGCTGGGTGAATTCGCCGGCGCTCACGGCTGTGGCGCTGCGCGGGAAAGTCGTGCTTGTCGACTTCTGGGAATATACCTGCGTGAACTGGATCCGCACCGCGCCGTATGTCAAGGCATGGAATCGCGAGTACGCATCATTCGGTCTCGTTGTGATCGGGGTCCATGCCCCCGAGTTCGAATTCGGCAGGCGCGCTGAGAACATCGACCGCGGCATTCGTGATCGAGGACTAACCTACCCGATCGCGATCGATAACGAGTTCGCCATCTGGCGGGCATTTGGGAACGACGCGTGGCCCGCGAAATATCTCTTCGATGATCGAGGACGCCTCGTGCACCGATGGGTCGGAGAAGGGAACTACGACGAAATCGAGCGTGAGATCAGGCGTCTCTTGCTTGGTGCACAGCCCGGAATCATGATGCCGCCGTTGAGCGGCGAGTCGACGACGTTTGCGAAGACTGGTCAACCTTCCTACGCCGGGATTACGAACGAGACTTACCTCGGCGCTGACCGGCGCGAGCCGGGGGCTGTCACACTGAAGGGCGATTGGCACATCGACCACGAGTACATCGAACTGAAGAAGGGCAACGGCGAAATCGTCCTCCCTTTTACGGCCTCCGAGGTGAATCTCGTCATGCAACCCGGGGCAGCGGGAGTTGCGGCTGTTTCAGTACTGCTCGATGGACAGCCGGTCGGAGACGCACGCGGAATGGATGTGGGCACAGACGGATTTGCGCGTTTCGATCGATCGGGAATGATTCGCCTGGTCGCCGGAGCCGTGCGACGACGCCACGTACTCACGCTGGCCTCTGGCGGTCCAGGGCTGCGCGCGTATGTGTTCACGTTCGGGCCCTGAGGAATTCGAATGCTGCGGGGATGCTCTGACGCATCTAGTGTTGACGAACTGGTCCGGACGCGTTCTCGCTTTTGCAAGATTTGGTATCGCCCTCGGTACGAGGGCGATACCAAGTCGACCGGCTCGAACTCGACTCAGTTGCTGTCCGCTCCCATCGATGCGTACGTAAGAACATCGAGATGTACGGTGTAAGTGAATCGGCGAACTGTGTCAGAACTGTGTCACATACCCCCCGAAACCCTGGGTCAACACCGTGATTTACGGGGACACGTCGACGCACATCGTTGTAGGGTGAAGTCGTTGATCGGAAGTGCGTTGGTGGGATTCGGTGTGCGTCAGCACGCGCGGCGGGAGTCAATTTCCAAGCGTGCTCCTTCAACCACTCGGACATCTCTCCGCTTTAGAATCAACGGCTTGCGAGCGGCGAACGAGGATTATCGCACACGCCGGCGACTTCCGACCACTTCCTCCGATCTTGTTTGCATTCAAAGGGTTGGGCGCGCACGCCACCGATGTGCGCGCCGAATTGTGTCAGACCTCTGAATGTACCGCGATCACTTACGGCGATTTACCCAAGCTGGATCTGGTGCAGAAGGCCGCGCGAGAGGCTATGTGACACGGGCTCGCCGTACTGGACGATTTCCACCTGCTCCTGATCCGATGGCGCAGTTCAGATGTTTGGCAGCAGATCGAAGTATTCGTCGTCTTCGTTCTTGCCGCCTTCCCCTTCGCCCATCTGCTTCTCGGATTCAATGAACTCGATCCGTTCGACCCATTTGACCATCTTGTATCCGAGTTGGTTCTCGACACGGAGCCGCAGGGGCGCCCCATAGACATCCGGAAGCGGTCGCTGATTCATCTCGAGCGCCAACAGACACTGCGGTTGAAGGACGTCCTCGAAGCGCTGCGTCTCGTAGTACCCGCCGCCGTACAGTCCTTCGCCAAACGAGAAGAAGACAACCGTGCGTGCCGCTGCGGTCGGCTTCACGAGACCGATGAGCTTGCTCATGGGCACCCCCTTCC